>NC_007678.1 GCF_000013045.1 Salinibacter ruber DSM 13855 | reverse complement strand
AGGTCAGAGAGGAGTACCTTGGAGAAGATCTTCTGGTGTCTGCTACTCAGTCTACAGACGTGAGAGAATCGGTACGTCACGTATGTGAGAGCCCTGCTGCCTTCCAGTGTGGAGATAATAGGGATAGAACCTGGCCAAGATCTACCGCTGTACCTATTCTCTCACACCCTGAGGAGCTGCATAGTCAGGCTATCGTGCACTCTGCTGGGTACTTCAACCTCAAATTTACCGTGGCGTCCTTTATATCTTTTAAGTATCCTTTAAACCATTACTGCATTACAGAAACCTAGAAAAGCCTCTCTCCCAGTAGCTTAGCGCTTAAGGGTGTGAGGGATTAGGTACACAGGTGTGAGAGATTCGGTACCGGCCGTGAGAGAATCGGTACGAGGATGTGAGAGAATCGGTACGAGGATGTGAGAGAATCGGTACCCAGGTGTGAGAGAATAGGTACGCCAGCTGTGGCAGTGCCAGTGGGTGTGAGGGAAAAGGTACGAGCCCCACCGCTCTCCTCCCCACTGCACCTATCTGGAGAGGGTGTGAGAGAATCGGTACTTGGCAATTTTCTTACCAATCAGGCCTCTCTCCTCTTTATCGGCTCCGCAGCCGCTGGGTCGTCCACTCGGTTGGGTCCAGTTTCTCAACCTCCTCTGCGCGGCGGCGAATGACGTGATTAATGGCTTGGGGCTGGATGGCACCTGATCTCTTCGGTTTTCCCTGCGGCGTGAGCGGACGGAAAAGCAAGCCTTGCTCTAGCCTTGCCCTCACAATCCACGATGCCACCGCTCGGGCTGGGCAGTAGTGGAGCTCCAGCTCTTGTCTGAGATGAAGGACCGACTCGAGATTTCCCTCGTCGTCCCGAAGACCAACTTGCAGTGGCGCATCTTCTGCCTTGTCAGCCTCGCTCCGAAGGAAAGTCCCTTCACCACGTAGATGAATATCCTCTACCCGGATGCCAACAATCTCGGTACGGGTCGCACTGGTTGTCGCAATCAGAAGAAGCAGAGCGCGGTTTCGAATTGTCTTATATTCAAAGCCAGGCTCAGGGATGAGATCCTGCTGGGCCGGGCTCAGATCCTCAGCACTGGAGGTCTCCTCCGGAAGGTATTCCATATCTCTTCGGAAGAGCTCCTCCTCACTCATGTCCTCCCTGTCACGGCGGTTCTCGGAGTGGTTTTTGAGGAGCTCTAGGCCGTTTTCGATAACCTCGGCGGCCCTATGGGCGGTTCCGGTTGGGCGAGAAGCCGACTTTTCCTCTCGCTTCTGCTTCCGCACCTCCGCCCACGTCTTCTGGACCTCCGCCTCCTCGAAAGGACTGGGAATATCGTGGTGGTCGTAGACGAGCGAGATCGCTTGGCGTCTCACTGTCAGGGTGGACCAGGCCAGTTCTTTGCGGTCCCTGAGGTAACTTGCGATAGCCTGAAATGGGACCAGTCGGGCACTCTCCTTCTCAAGTCTCGTGGTCCATACGTCTGGGTCCCTGCTTCCACTCCACCATGATAGCAGATCACGCCACGCTGCGCGGTAGGACTGAAATGTCGACGAGCTGTAATCAGACTCAGAACCCTCGAGTGCACTTCTGACGCGTTGAGGGAGCTGAGCTGGCATGGAGGAGGAGTGTAGTTGACTGAAAACACAGCTGACAGATCGTACTCGCTCCTTCTGAAACAGTTTCTCGAAACCCAACTACTAAAAATCGATATCACACACACAGAAAAAAGCGCCCTACCTGAGAGTTATCAGGCAGGGCGCGAGTAAGGCGTGAAGCCTTGTTCCAGAAAAGAGTCGGCAGCGCCAACTGCCGGCTGGACAGACTACTCGCGACCAAGCAAGTAACAGCGCTCGATACCAACCAAGCACTGAACATCATCCAGCGATGGATTCAACTCAGAACGATGATGAAGTTCCCGAAGACGACCTGAGCATTTGGGAAATGCGCCGACGCTCGAAGGCGAAGGCCAAGTGGGAACAGGACCCACTCGACACTGCTCTGCTCATCAGCGGCTACTGGGTAGGACCGGAAGGCGTGGTGGACGCAGATGAGCACGGGCCTGACGCCGTTTTGACCGGTGGCGACGACACAGAAAGAGACGGCTCTGATGCCGACCGGCAAGACGATAGCTCCGGTGAAAACAGTGATGGCGAAAACAACGATGGCGATAACAGTCATGACGACAGCAGTGACGACAACAGTGGCGACGATTGGTCCGGTCTCCGCGAGCGTCTACGTCAGCTAGACCGTGACTATCGCCGTCGCCAACGCTCTGGCCATCTGCCTGAAACCAATGCCCTGCCCGAAGCCAATGCCTCTCCTGCTGGATCTCACGATGAAAAGTCTGAGCAAGGCGGTGGCAGGGACGCTTCCGACTGGGTCGATGACGCCCTCGACAAGCACTTCGAGGAGATCCATGAAAAGCGGCAGGAGAAAAGCGAGGCGCTGAAGCAGTCCCGCAAGCAAAGCGGTGACGGCTTCTCCTGGAAGCAGGTCAACATCCAGGCCTTCCTTGGTAACGAACACGAGCGAAAGGAAGAGGAGTGGGGCACCGATTACCCGGGTGTGGAGATGTGCCAGTCTACTGGCAAAACGCCGACATCCGAAGAGTTCTTGAGCCACGCTCAGGGTGGGCTTCCTGAGGCGCTCTTCGTGAACGCTGACCGGTTCTTAGCTCTACGCCGGGATGAGGTCAGCGACATCACCGAAGGCGTCTATGGCGGCCTCACATACGGCGACACCGCCAACATGGAAGTGGCCATCGTCTCTTACTTAGCCGGCCTTGAGCGAGAGCAGCCAAGTGGCAGGCGCACGATCGAGTACGACCATGGCGAAACCGTCGAGGTGGCGAGTGGAGAGATTGTAGTGTCGATGCAGAAAGTCGCTCGGGCACTGTATCAGCGCTTCTACTTCCACCCCACCCCACGCGGATCTACGACGGCCGACGGCGACTTTCACGCGTTCTATCGCACTGTCACTAATGCATTCGGCCGCCTTGCTAACACGCCGGTGCTGGACCACAATGGCCCAGCTATAGAAACCGGCGATCGCACGTCTGATGCATACGGTCAGCGCTACAGCGTGAACATTCCAGCCATAGCCCAGCTACCGCTATGCTCATCGACACCGCCTGTGCTATTCCAATGCCAAAGCCAACAACCTCCTGCTGGTTCTTATGATGAAAGGTTTGTAGACGGGTACTCACTGGAGCTGGAAGACGGGACTGAAGTCGTCGACGTAGCGGCAATGTACGACCGGCTTGTGGCGACGCATACAGATCAGTGGTCGACCTTCACCGAGCAGGCGGCCAAGTCGACCACCGCATCGAACGACAGCCGTGAGAACTTCCGCACGCGGGAGACCGGGGTCAAAGGCTTCGACTGGCAGCGGCGGCAGGCGCGGCCCTCGACAGTTGACCGCGATGACGACAAAGAGAACTCCCGCCATGTCACCACAGGCGCCTTCAAGCCAGAGTGCTCGACCGACACGGAGCGGAAACACCTGCCCTGTACGGTACCCTTCGTCGTGCTTGAAATCGACGGAGAGACGCCACAGCTCTGCTTGGAATACGCCCGCCGCATCCTGCGCTGGCTCGGCTCGATCGACGTGCCGCTGGAGTCGGTCACCGTTACCTACACGGGCAACCAGAGCTTCCACGTGCGGCTACCGGCCGGACTGTTTGGCAAGCCCATCTTCCGCTCCTCGCGAGAGGCGACGAAGACGCTGCGTGAGCTCTATGGCCTGATCGAAGATAAGATCGACCAGCTTGGCGGTGCCCACGTCGACGGCGCGCTTGCCTCTCCCCTACACCACATCCGCGCGATTGGAAGCGTCCACGAGGGCCGTTACGCCGCAGAGAACAAAACCCGGTATTGTGTAGGCTTCACCGGCGAAGAGATTCTCACGTACCCTCTAAATGCGATTAGGGAGTTTGCCTCTCGCTACGACGGATACACGCTTCCACGGCCGGGCAAGGCGCCGCTCAACGGGAACCTTCAAGACCTTCTCAGAGAGGCATGCACGCTTTCTCAGCAGGTCTACGAAACCGACGACGACCGCTCAACCTCCCGTGGGATCGTCGACAAGATCCGCCGTGAGGGCGTCCAGGAGGGCGAGGAGTTTGGCGATGGGATGGTCGGCCGAAACCTTGCCGCTCGGCTTGTTTCTCTCCACCTACTCCAGAGCGGATGCTCCGACCAAGACGCATGGCTGGCGCTTCAAGACTGGAATGAGAAAAACTCACCGCCGATCGGTGAGGCACCAGGCGACTATCCCACTGAGCTGCGCTACGTCTTCGAGAAGGCACAGGAGGACGCGCCGCGTCTGTAGAGCATGCGGCAGGAGATGTCAGGCGCATGGGAGGTGCATACGACAAAAATCAAGTGACACGTGACACACGCTAGTTTGCTACCAGAGAGGTTGTCCCAGGCCGTTTGAATATCGTTCATACGCTGAAGAAGACAAAGCGAGGAAGCGACGCAGAACCTCTTGCCGCGACGCGGAGTGGGCAAGCAGCGTCGCCGGCGGCTGCTAAAGGGGACCGCAACCATCGACAGAGGGCGCCCGCCGCGGCGCCCACCATTCAACACCCTCAGCTGCATGACCAACACCGACGACCTGATCGACCTGAACGCCGACGACGGCACCGCCCTCCTGTACGACCTCGCCGACATCGAGGGCATCGGCACCACAACAGCTCGCCAGATCCGCGAGGGCCAGCCCTACGACAGCAAGGAAGACCTCCTCGACGCCAGAGGAGTCGGCCCGGCGGCTTACGATAAGGTAAAAGACCACGTCTATGTGGACCTATCTGAGCTGGACCCGACCCACGAGGAGGCCCTTGAACTCGCCGATGAGGTGGATGACCTCTGGCGTCTACACGACGATCACGTCCGGATCGCAGACGAACTTGAATCCGGCTACATAACCCAACTCGTCGAGCAAAAGTTCGGTGACGAATGGGCCGTCACGATCATTCCGACCGGCCTGGCCGGCGGCCGCGCCCGTTACTTTGACGGCGACACCGAGGAGGACGAGACGCGGCGCTACACCGGCACTGAAGAGCGCGCCCGTCAGCTGTTCTCGCGCTGCGCCGACGACATCAACGCGGGGCTCGTGCCCGACCCGCTGGCGACTCGCCACCAGCACACAACCGAGGCCGCCGACGCATCCACCGATTACAAAACGCGTGGTGGCTGGGACCGCGCCAAGATCATGCGCCGCGGGCACGAGATCGCCCACTCGCTCGACGCCGACAGAGACTACTCAGACCGTCTGAGCGAGGGCCTGGCGCGGGCGTGGGATGAGGCCAAGGCCGACCGCAGAGTCGACGCTGAGGCCGGTGAGTGGCGCTGCAACGACACAGATATGGTCATCCACCTTCACGACCAAGAAGTCGATGCTGAGGTCGACGCTGAGGCGGAGGTGCCTCGTCGCAGGCTGGGCGAGGTCGGCGCGGTCGAGGAAGAGGGTGAAAGCTGGGCCGTGAAAATGCGAGAGAGGGGCGGGCGGACGTGGACGCTGTACCTCTACCACGACAAGATTGTCGCTGGACATCCGCGCCGCGACGCAGTTGCTGCCCGCGGCGACGCGAAGCGCTTTATCGACACCTTCGACCGCATGCGCCGATTCGAGGAAGCCCGCGACGGCTTCAACTTCATGGGCGTTGGCATGTCGCTGGAGTACTCGATCGACGAGTTCAGGCGGACATTCAGAGACCACTACCCGCAAGATTGGGCGAAGGTCAAAGAGGCGTTCAATATCGAAAATCCGAGCCTGACCTCGACGACCGAGCCGGACCCTCGCCGCCTGGCTGGCGCTGGATTGGGGCTTTTCTCCACTCCAAGCACACTGAAATAGGCCGCACAACGAGAACCACACTAACCACCGACAGACATCACAAAAACAACGACGCGTTATGCAAGCTGACACGATAACTACGACACTGGAAGTCTTGCACCCGGACGGCGCCACCACCGAGGTCGAGCGTAAAATCGACTATGTCGTCGAGAAAGAGCATGAAAGGCTGATACAAAGCATTAAGCGCAAGCGCAAGCTGCCGAGGATCGCTGCGAAGGCAATAGCTCGCGAGACGCGACAGCAATTTACAGCCACTTCAGGCTCCGTCGGCGGGCAGCGTGTAGACTTTCGCCCGATGCCAGACGACGTGGAGGCGAAGACGTTCAGAGTGCGCGATGGACTTGGCCCGCAGGCAACAGTGCACGGCTGGGTGGAGTGAGTCGTTGTACGAGAAGCTCACCGCAGAGGAGATCGCGGAGCTGGCCAAGGAGCACAGAGACGAGGGCTAGCTGTAACAGAAACCAAGTCAGTATGCTTGACACTAGATGCCCTTAATACTAGGTTACTAGCACTACAGGACTCTACAGTCCTGGTTTGCTAGAAAACTAGAAAACTAGAGAACTACTATGCACGTCGCCAGCACGCTCCATAGCAAAGGCGGGGTGGGGAAGTCCTGCCTTGCCATCAACGTCGCCCGCGATCTTCAGCTGCGAGAGCTAGACGTTTGTATCCTCGACACCGACAAGCAGTCCACCGCCTCCAACTGGCAAGCCTCCGGCGACACTGAGGAGCTGCCAGCGGTTTACTCCATCGAGCAGCCCTCCGCCCTAGAGAAGAATATCAAAGATCTCGAAGGCGCGTTTGACGTGGCGGTCATAGATGGAGGCGCCCACCTGCAGAAGATGCACGCCGCCATCGTCAAGGCATCGGACCTGGTGATGATACCGACCCAACCGGCGCCGGCTGACATCTGGCCGCTCAAGACGATCGTGGAGCTAGTAGAGGCCCGCCGAGAGGTCACAGGAAGCCCGGAGGCAGCGTTTGTCGTGTCCCGGAGGAAGGCCCGCACGCGGCTTTCGAAAGTCGTAGAGGAGACGCTCGCTCCCTTTGAACTGCCGGTGTGGGAGGGCACAGGCGACCGCGTTGCCTACGCGGAGGCGATTGGCAACGGCACCTCCGCCATCGAGTCGGGAGACAAGAAGGCTGCCGCGGAGATTCGACAGATCACTGACAACGTAATCGAGACCCTACGCCATGAGTGATGATCCTATGGGAGATGATCCAATGGGAACCGCGTCGGGTGGGGATGCACCTACCCATCAAGACGCGTCCGACCTCAAGCGAGACGTGGAGCAAGAAGAGTCACAGCTCAGCGTCTACATCCCGGAGTCCATACACAAGAAGCTCCGCGTTAGGAGCGCGGAGACGGGCCGGCCGATGAAGGAGTTGACGGCTGAGGCGCTTGATGAATATCTTTAATTTGAGAGTAATCAAATTTCAGGTACGTTTTTACTACGCGCCTGATGTTGGGTGGGTCAACCCCTACACTCACCATGTATTCTTTGCTCAGAGTCCACTGTAGGCTACACCATGTCTGACAGAGCTGACTACGTAGAAAGTTACTCGACGAAGGTCAATCAAGCCGGGAGTGAAGCCGCAAAACGAGAGCTGTTTAAGAGCTTGCTTGAACGGCTCTTCAATGAGAATGACCGTGCTCGCGAGATTATCGACGACATGAGTCTGGGCGCAGAGTCAGTAGTGGACGTTCCACTCCCGGAGCGCACAAAGACCGGGTACGCTGATACCCAGTACGGAAGGGTAATCATCGAGTTTAAGGACGATCTGAACAAGGATGAGGGAGATGCCCGGAATCAGCTTGCTGAATACGTAGCTGGCAATTGGGAATCTGGTGAGGATTACAACTTTACCCTCCTTGCCACCGACTGTAAGAATTGGAAGGTGTACGCACCTGACCACAAGAAGCTGGTTGGGAATGAAAATATAACCGTAGACGACGTCGAGTTGGAGGAGACAGAGTCATTCCAGATTGACGAAGACCAGCCGGATGAGACGTTCTATTTTCTGGATCGGTACCTCTTTCAAACTCGGCCACAGAAGCCAACCTTGGAACGCATGAAGCAAGACTTCGGCGAGCATTCGCCGATCTTTGTGTCATGTCTGGATCACCTCAGTCAATACTTTGAGGAGGTGCGTGACGATGATCATGTCACAGTAGCGTTTGAGCAATGGCAGCGGTTCCTGAGTATAGCCTATGGTTCGTTTGAAGCTAGGGAAGAAGCATTTCTCGTACACACTTACCTGAGCATTTTGGCGAAGCTACTTGCATATGAGGTGCTGACCGGCGATGACCACATCGATCAGGAGGAGCTTGAAGGCATTCTCCAGGGCAATATATTCGCCAAGTACAACGTCGAAAATTTCGTCGACCAGGACTTCTATGACTGGGTAGGGAGGGAAGAGCACTTTCAGCACCTCCAGCCTGTATTTCGGCAACTGACTAGCCAAATCGGTCAGTATGACTTTTCCCTAGTGGACGAGGACATCCTGAAGGGTGTATACCAAGAGTTGATAGACATTGACACCCGACACCAACTGGGCGAATACTACACTCCAGACTGGCTGTGTGAACGGGTTGTTGACGAACTAGACATAGGAGGGAATAGCAGTGTCCTTGACCCTGCGTGTGGAAGCGGCTCGTTCCTCCGGGCTGTAATCGAAAAGTTCAAAGATGAGCATCCTGATCTTTCAGCTCGAGACATTTTGGAGCGAGTAGTCGGAGTTGACATCCATCCTCTCTCCGTCCAGATTGCCAAGACGACAGTTCTTCTCACACTAAGCGAAAAAATACGGTCACTGAGACGTCCGGTATCGCTCAAGGTGCATCTCTCCAACACTTTGCATGCGCCGGAAGGCAGCGTCGACATGTTCGGCGAAGAATTCCGGATGATGATTGACGGAGATCCTTATCGCATTACAGTCGAAGTTTTCGAAGACCCTACGACGTTCGACGCAGCAATCCGGACGTGCGATAAACTAGCTGAATTCTCGGCTGGTCGGGAAGACTATGATCGGGAGAAGATTGCCTCTTCTTTGCACAATCAAGAGGAGATCGGTGAGTTGTCAGGTAGCGTATTGAAGAGCTTTCATTCCATATACCTTGGAATTAAGAGAGCAAAAGAGGCGGGTAGGGATACAATATGGAGGTTCATTGTTCAGAACCTTTACAAGCCGTACTTTTTGAAAAATAGCTTCGACTTTGTGGTAGGCAATCCACCCTGGATTACCTACGGAGACGTCGATTACGGGAACTACCAAGACGAGCTAGATGATCTTGCTGAAGAGTACAACGTAAAGCCAGACAAAAAGAAGAACTATACTCACCTAGAAATAGCATCCATATTTTTGTCTCACTCTTCATGGTATTTCTTAAAAGACGAAGGAGAGATTGCCTTCGTGATGCCACGAAGCATATTCTCCGGCGACCAGCACGACAAAGCGAGAAAAGGCACTGCAAGAGGGTACAAGATTACTGAGCTATGGGACCTCGGTGGTGTAGACCCGCTATTTAATATTCCATCCTCAGTAGTTTTTGCCGACCAGAAGTACGTTAACAGCCGATTTCCAGAAGAGGGCGTCTCTGGGTATCTGGTCGAAGGCAACCCTCCTGAGCAGAACGTGACTTGGGAAGAGGCTGAGAACCACCTCAACTTCGAGGAAACTCAGTGGCATTACGGGAGGCTCGGCTCACTGACTGCCTTTACCCCATACAAAGTTGAGGCGTCGGAGGCTGTCAACTACTACAAAGACCACTTCAAGCAAGGAGCTACTACAGTACCACGAAACTTTTATTTCGTGGAGCTTGACCAGAAGCGTCCATCCAGTTTGGACAACAGGCTCGTATCCGTAAAGACCAATGAGGAACGACGGAAGTACGCCAGCAAGCGGTGGAAGCCGATCAAGCTATCAGGACAAGTACACAGTGACTACCTGTATCGAACAGCAATCTCTAGTAACGTCGTCCCATTTGCTATAATCGAGCCAGAACTTGTGGTGCTCCCTGTTGAAGTTAATTCTGGTCACCCAAGGATGAAGCATTGGGATGACATGGTAGAAGAAGGCGACTTGAAGACTGCAAAGTGGTTTAAGGAGGTTGAGGAATACTGGGAGTCGAATAAAACAGACAAATCTGAAAAGCTAACCTACCTCGACCGCTTAGACTATCAGTCTGGTATTGTCGATCAGAATACCAATACACCTTATATAGTGATGTATACCTCTTCCTCTAAGGATGCAAACGCTGCGGTACTCAAAAGAGGGGAGGTTGATCTACCGTTTATAGTCGAACATAAAACCTACTGGTACGGAACAAATGACCAGGATGAGGCACACTTTTTAGCAGGCTTCCTTAACTCTGCTGAACCCAATCGACTGATCAAGAGCTTCCAGTCAAGAGGACTCTTCGGGCCCAGGGATGTCCATAAAAAGATCCTTGAAGTACCACTCAACCAGTTTGATCCTGAACACGGAAAACATCAAAGGATCGCACAGATGAGTAGGAAGTGTGCAAAAGAAACTGATCGATACCTTAGAGAAGAGAAAGATACATCGAAACGTTCACCATATCATCTCGGACGTCTCCGTAGCTCTGTGCGAGATCACCTGACAGATCGAATGGAAGAGATTGATAGTATCATACGGTCGGTGATAGAGAAATAGGTAGGTGTGAACAGGTTATATTTCCATCCATGAAATTTATCCGCCAACTCAGTCTGGCAGCTGTTCTGCTGGTTCTTCCTGGCGCTTCAGTTGCACAGGTCCAACCGGGCCAAACGTTTGCGGCCCGAGTCGTTGAGGTCACAGACGGCGACACGTTTGGCGTCCGCCGCTCCGCTGGAGGAGAGGTCATCATCCGCCTCCGCGGTGTGGACGCGCCGGAGTCCGACCAACCCTACGGCACGGCCGCCACACGGGCCGCACGGCGATACGTCGGCGGAAAGAACGTCCGGGTTGCCGTCGAAGAGATCGGCCGCTACGGCCGCGCTGTGGCCCGTATCGAGGCGGAAGGCAGCGACCTTGGAGCGATGCTTATCGGAGACGGCTTGGCGTGGCACTACGACGAGTACGCGCCAAACGAAAGCGAGTACAGGAGGCTGGAGCGCCAGGCCCGCAACGCGAAGCGTGGCCTGTGGTCGCAGTCCAGTCCCGTGCCGCCTTGGGAGTGGCGAGACCGCACCTCGGGGCCAGGCGAGACGAGCTTTGAGGATCGCGACTGCTCGGACTTCGACACCCAGCCGGAAGCCCAGCGGTTTTTCGAACGGCACCGTAGCGACAGCTCGGGCGGCGACCCGCACAATTTGGACAGAGATGGAGACGGCCAGGCCTGCGAAAGCCTTCCAGGCGGGAGAAATATGTGAGGCAGGACTTCTGTAAGATGTAACTGAGTCCAGTCAGTTCTGCACGTCCGAATTGAGGCCCAGCCCAGTCAGGCTGGATTTCCTGTTTCTTGCCTTCTCCTGGTCGGTAGAGTGCCAGTCGGCGGGGCGCCCGCCGAGAACCCACCTGCTACTGCCCGCGTTTCAGTCCTGCTTCGAATAATCAGCCATCTGCCATGCCAACCACAACGACGGCAAAAGAGGAGCACCAAAAGCGGTGGCAGGAGATTGTGGGCGACCCGCTTCTCAGCGATCTTCCCTACAAGACCGAGACCAACCACAGAGGCCAGATTGTCTTGAGCCCACATCAGTTCTCCCACTCCCAGCTCCAGCGCGCAATCCAGAAGAAGCTAGATGCTGTCATGGCTGGAGGAGAAGTGTTTCCAGAGTGCCCGATTACCACAGGGAAGGGAGTGCGCCAGGCAGACGTCACGTGGGCGAGCGAGAGCCGTGTACGGAAAATGGAAGGCGCTGGCGACCCTCCGACCGTCGCGCCGGAAATTTGCATCGAGGTGATGTCCGGGTCAAATGACTGGGACGAGATGAAAGAGAAGCGAGAGCTCTACCGGGAGGCCGGCGCCGAGGAGGTATGGATCGTGACTGAAGACGGAGACGTTCATTTCTTCGCTGAAGAAGAGCTTCAGGCGTCGGGTATCGCAAAGGAGTTCCCGAGCGAGTTGTAGACACGCAGGGTAGACACACAGAGACATACAGAGCTGTAGACAACCGAAGGAGCATCATGGCCGGCTCTGATTTTCCGATTGGCGAAGACGAACCTCAGGAGGGTGGCGGCGCGGCCCGCGTGCCCTTGTCGGAAGCGATTACCGCCGTTCTCGATGTTCTGGACGCATGTGCCGGCGATTTGGCGGCCGTACGGCACCGCCTTCGCCAGAAGGAGCTGCCGGAGGAGTTGGAGATCGACGAGTCCGAGCTGCCCCGGCCCGACGAGCAGGCCCGCCATATCGCTGCTCGACTAGAGACGTGTGCCGGGGCACTCAGGAACGCCAGCGGGGAGGTAGGCGACCAGCCCGGACTGTCGTCCGGTGAGTAGCGTAGGGAGTGGCATAGAGATGAGTTGCATAGAAACGCCCGGCCGATTCTGACCGGGCGACGCGACACCCCCACCGTCCTAGCGAACGAAATGTGTCGCGTGTTTGCAATTGACACAACGAAAAGCACAAAGTCAAGACAGGGCCGGGGACGTTGTGTAGCTAAGTCAGCCCGAAATACGAAAAGCCCGCCGCGGCAAGCGAGCTTTTTTCCATGACTACTGGATTCGTACAATGTACCAAAATCCCACCCCGGGCTGTCAACAGGAACTGTGACGCCGGAGTAACCGAAATAAGAAGAAAAAGTGAAGCAAATGGACAGGCGTTATGCTTCGGGCCCTGAGCGTGTCTTCGAAGCGCAAGCAGGGACCGAAAGTCCCGATCCATTTCTCCGCAGTGCCACATGAGCACTGACGCCCGGCTTCCTTGGTGGGAGTGCCGGGCGTTTCTTTTTGCCGCAGCAGTCTTCTTGCCGCAGCAACTCTCAGATCATTTAGTGATTTCGGAGTTGACGAAACATGACCGATGGTCACTATTAACAGAAAATACGCTTAGTGAGCACGCCCTCTCCGGGGTTGTGCTGTCGTGGCATGGCGGTAGGAACGCACCGATGGGTGCTCCTGCGTCACGGGGAAAGTCCGGTGAAAGGCCGGCGCTTTCGCAAAACGGTTCCAGCCCGAATGCCCGCTCGGAGAAGGGATCACATTCCCCTCAGGCTGTCGTGCTGGAGGGGAAGCCCTGCGTGTCCCAAGGGCATGTGGTCCGCGGCGCGCGAGTTGATTGACGGCGTTAGCCGGACCGTTCCAGGCAGTCCACTCCTGCTGCCGCGGAGCAGTCCTGTGTTAGATCGCCTCTCTCAGCGCGCTCTGACCTTCGCGACGCGCGTCAACCGTCCGAGGTCCTTTTTCTACTAGCCGAGCGTTCTTCTACATGAACCCTCACACTAAAACTGTACCTGCACGACCCGACGACCAGACAGTAATTTCGAATCGAGGCGACGGCGCCTCTCACTCAGGAGATGGAACAGGACCGCCACGGCCTCCGGTGACTGGAGGAGTTGAGAGGCGAGTCGACCGGGCTTTCCAAGAAGCCAGGTCCCGCTACGGAGACACCTGGAACGCCAACTCGGAAGATCTCTCGGACTTTCTGAGGGCTACCGACCCGAAGTCACCACCTGAACGGCTATTCCTGATTCAGCTCTTCAGGGAAGCAGGAGCGCAGCTTGAGACTGCGAGCACTGTCGCCGCGAACCAGTCGGACTGGTTCCTGATACTGACCTCCCCTCCAGATATGAGAAAAAAGCTGGAGGGCTGGCACACCGAGATATGGCTGAAAATACATGCTCAGAAGCAGGTCATACTCGCTGGTCAACCCAAACTCGATGGGCGGCGGTGCTATCCGGACTTCCTGGTCAAGGTGCAGGTGAACGAAGCCAAGTCCTGCCGTCATATATCGAGCAGACGTCCGACGAAAACGGCCCTCAAAATTGCTGTCGAGGTCGACGGTGAGAGCTTCCACTACGACAGCAGGAGGCAAATTGAGGATGATGTGGACCGTCACAACCAGCTTGCGTCCAGAGGGCTCCCATCACTCAGGTGCAACGCCTGGGAGGTGAACAATTCCGAGAGATGCGATGGCACGCTTGACGTAGGAGCAAAGGCCCTGAAGAGACTCTGGACGTTGGCTGGCAGAGAGGTTACGGAGACTCGCTGGCGAACGGCAATGTGAGGTAGCGCCACCTGTGAAGGATTCGGTCCCGGCCGCCATCTCGGTCAAGCAAGACTAGATGGACCCGGTGGACGAGAACCGGACGGAACTGCCTGTGGGCTGATCGAACCTGAGATAAGAGAGCGTCATGGTCGCTGAAGGAGACGAGGAGTTCTACGATAGTGGAGACATGTACGGCGTGATGGTCCTGTCGCAGAGGGACGAGCACGTCTGCGGTGCGTGTTTAGATCACGACGGGAAGGTCTACACCGTTGACGAGAAGCAGGAGAAGAAGCCAATTCCTCACGATGGCTGCACAAACGAGACTTGTCGGTGCAGCTACCTGCCCATCCCGGACAGGAAGACCTATGAGAAGATGCGTTCCGAGGACCCCGACCTGTCGAACCTGCAGGACTGACCGTGACTGGACGATCGTCCGGTCCTCTTGAGACTCACTTACTCGCTCGGAGGAGGTGTATCTGCACGGCCACGAAACTTAGAGACAGTCTGCCGTAAGTCTTTGGCGCACTGGCTAGACGCTTCCATCTCTAAAGAGCAACACTGTTATGACTAGAGCGGTACGTCTTCTCTTTCTGATCGCTATTTTCGTGGCCGCTGCAGGGTGCACGAGCAGCCGTAATGCAAGCTACAACGCGACGATCGATTCCGTCGAGCGTCCCTCCGATGCGGCCGAACGGTACGGCGAGTACACCGTCTCTGAGACGGACTCAAGCTACGTCTACGAAGACGACCTCATCCGCGCGGGTTTCCTCAACTCCGGTGGGTCGGTGCTGATGAACGTGGAGAACAAAACTGAACACTCGATCCAGATGCGCCTTGAGGAAGGGGCATTCGTGATGCCTGATGGCTCCAGTGAGCGCATCCTGACCGGCGATATGAGCTTCGCAAACCGCAACCAGGAGGTGCAACCGATCACTGTCCCGTCTAGAGCATCCACTACAGCCACTCTGATCCCGCAGGGATCGATCAGTATGGGGCAGTACGGCCTCACCGTTGCGCCGCTGTTTCAGCCGGACCTCGTGGGCGGACCCGGTCAAAATACCTCGACGGTGGATGACGTGCGAGAGAATCTTGGAGAGACATTCTCCCTGCTTCTACCCATCGAGATACAGGGCAACGTAAACGAGTATACGTTCAGCTTCGAGGTAATTGGAGCGAAGGTCGAGGGAAACCGGCAGGCCAGCGAGCAGACGATCGGGGAGTATCCTGGCCAGTAGCAGCGTCTGCTGCAGCCACAACGCTTGCACCTGCCCTCGCTGCAGACGGCAGAGTCCGCCACTGGTACACCGAATCACAAAGCCCGGTCGAAGCCTCGGCCGGGCTTTCGCTATTGCTCCCGGAGACACCCCTTGTCGGTCATCTCAGTCCAACGCCGATCGTCATGTCATCCTTCCAGTCCGGGCGAGTGAGGTAAAGCTGTACTTGCTTGCGCGCGCCGACGTAACCTTCGCCGACGTGGTAGTTGTCGTCGGGCGAGGGAGAGGGCGCCTGGAGCTGGAGGCGACCGCTCTCGTCGATCACGTCACGGGCCTTGCGCTTGTAGTGCAGGGACATGCCTACCCCGGCCCAAAGCCCTCTCTCCGGCACCACGGCCACCCTGAGAAGCCCATGGGCCGAACACGCAAATCGCTCCTGCGGCACCGCGTGGACCCGCTGCTGCTACTGGCGGGCGGCGGTATCGAAGTAGGTCCAGGTGACCCGACCCGCGTTCACCTCAACCGGCTCAACGGCGGCAGTCCGCTTCTCGAAGGTGCCCAGGCCCATTACCTCTCCAATCGAGAAGCCGCTTCGCTCCGACCCGCTGAGTGGATTTCGAAATGAGGTGGCTCGGTTGAAGAGCTTCGCCGCGCCGGCCCTCATGTCTTGCCCGGTCGGGACGCGCATCACTTCCCCGCCCTTCTTCATGTAGCCGGAGACCCGGAGGCCTTCTGCCCCGCGCTCGGCCATCGACCCGATGAGGCCCGCGGCTTTGTTGTTTGTTACGTTACCGGCCTCCGCCTCGACCTGTCGCCGGGCGTCGTCCAAGCCCTCCTTCACCGACTGCATCTGCCGCTGGGTCTCCTCGGCCATCTCGATGTTCGAGCGCTTCAGCTCCCCGTAGCTCACCGCGTCTCCACCCAGCATCCTTGCGACCCTAGAGCGCGGCTGGTCTCCCTCCCTAAAGAGCGTGGACTTCACGTCCTGCAGGGCGGCCACCGCCTCGTCTTCCGGCCGGCCGGAGGAGCCGACGGCCATTTCCGTAATCGCGTTGCGGCCGCTCTCGCGGTCGAAGAGCTGCTTTGCGCCTCGGAGGGTGGAGCTGGTTTCCGCCGGGTTGCGCTTCACCTTCGAGTCTCCGCGGGCGAGGCGGCGGCTGGCCGGGTCCTTGAGCGCGCCCTTTCGGTCGGTCATGTACTTCCCCGCCTGCTCGTATCCGCGCTTGACCATCTCTGCGGTCGAGCCGCTTCCGCGGACCCGCTGGTTTAGGCGCGTCTCCGCCTCGGAGCCGGCCTTGCCCATCGCTTTGGCCGTGTCCGAGATGGCGGTAAAGGCGTTGCTTACGCCCTGCGCCACGCCCATCCCGCCGGAGCCGGACATGTAGCTCTTCGCCGCCTTACCGACGCCCTGCATCGCCGCCCCAACCCCACCGAGCGCCGCCCGGCTTCCGATCTCGTAGGCCGCGAACGTGGGTAGGTACTCCACCGCAGCTTCCGTCTGGGCTCCGACGTCGTAGAACTCCTCGTCGGAGGGCGCGCCGGTGAGCCCCATCGCGGAGTCCGCCGCGTAGCTCGCCGGAAGCGTGGCGGCGGCCTCCTGGGTCGCGTCTGCGGCGATGTCGCCGAGCATCTTCCGCTGCTTCCCGCGGTCCGCGTCCATTAGCGTTTTGAACGCGCCCTTGCCCTGCTTCGCCTCGCGCCAGTCCTTGCCTCGCCTTTGTAGCTTCGCTGCGGGCTTCAGGCCGGAGGTGGATAAAAAGCGGCTGATGCTCGCGGAGCCGCCCTCCATCCCGGCGGCTTCTGCTTCCCGGCGGGCCGCGGCGCCGACCTTCTCTCCGGCGGTGAGGCCACTTGAAGACTGGTTGACGGCCTTCTCGAAGTAGTCGGTCTGGCCCTCCGCGCGGCTTTGGCCGATAAGCGCCTTGTCCGCGCTGGCTCCCTGGGTGAAGTCGTCGTTTTTCCTTGCGAGCTGCTTGTCGGTTTTGACGCCGGGCTTCCTGTAGCTGGAGCTGCCGCGAAGGGCCCGGTACGCGTCGTCGGCCGCCCCACCTTTCAGGCTCTTGCCCAGCTTCGTCAGGGCCGCCCGGCCTGCCTTCGGCCCGCCCATGACCGCGCCGGCCATCACCCCAAACATGCCAATAGCGCCGGCCAGGCCGCCAGCGGACATGCTACCCGCGGTCTGCTCGGCGCTTTGACGCACTCCCTCCCGCCGGGACTGCTCTTCCTGTGCGCGCTGCCAGGGCGCGTAACCGATGTGGGGGCCAAAAATTTTAGCCCCCACCAACGCCCCAAAGCTGATCGAGCCAAAGATGAGAGACTTGGGCTTCGAGCCCATCACTGATCTCAGCGAGGCGGACGGCACTCCTCGCGTCGCGTTTCCCGGACAAACCGGCGGCGAGTACGCCATTGTCCAGGTCCATTGGCAGCCAGAGACGACAGGCCGCCGAGGCTTGTTTGAGCCAATGGAGGGAATCGAGCTCATCCGCAACACCAGCTACGGCCAGCATTGGCTCGCAGGAGAGCCAATCGGCTTTAGCTCCTAAGACGTTTTTCCAACCACCAACCTACTACCCACTATGGACAACCACCCCAACGTAAACGCTCTTCTGGACACCCTTGAGGCCGCCCTCAGCGAGGACGCCAGCGATGACGGCATCGAGACCGGCTTCCGCGAGACCAGCCCGGAGGGAGAGAGCCAGTATCTCTTCCTCAACCGCCAGAGCTTCGACTACGGCCACATGCTCGACGACGACCAGAACCCGATCCGGCCGCCTGCTCGCTGCATCGCCGGCCACGTCGAGGACGTGAGCCACTTCACCCGCACCAACGACTACGGGACGTCTCACAAGCTGCGCCTGCGCGTGGAGACCGATGACGGGACGATCATGATCGAGACCGGCTTCTTCACCAACACGTCGAAGAGCCTGCTCTCGGACCTCGCGGAGATTGAGGATCCGAACTCGATCCTCACGATCGAGCCGACCCTTCCGGACGAGCGCCGCGGCGGCAACAGCCAGAACGTGCTCTTCACGGACCTGCACGAGGGCACCGAGGCGGTGATCAGCCAGCGCTACCCGGACACCGACCAGGACGTGATCGACACGTTCAAGGAAGTGCGGCAAGACGTCTTTGGGCTTCCGGCCCAGGAAGAGGACCAGCCGCGGCCTCGCCAGGGCGGAGACGGCCAGCCGGCCCAGCAGCAGCCCAACCGGCGGCGGCAGGGCGGCGGCGCCCCGCGCCAGAGCGGTGGAGACGGGCAGCCCGCGCGGCAGCAGCAGGGCGGCCAGCAGCGTCAGCAGCAGCCCAACCAGGCGCCGCCGTCTCGCGACGGCACCGCCCAGACGCCCAATACGCCACCGCCTACGACGTGAAGCCTATGACATGGCCCGTGACACGAGGCCTGCCTGACCGGAAGCTCTCACTTCCATTCCACCGACGATTTAACGCTTACAAACACTCAGTTACATGAAGTACAGCGACACCAAGGGTCCCATTTCTCTATCTAGCGTCCCGGAAGATGCAATCGGCCACGCTGTCCCTGGAAGCAAGAAGGACATCGAGTGTGCAGTTGTCGAGGTCACTCCGAAGATGGCGAGGGAGTGGCTCAAGAAAAACCGCTCGAACCGGAAGGTCCGCGAAGACCGCGTCGACCGGTACGCGGAGCAGATGAAAGACGGGGAGTGGATGGTGAGTCCTGACGCAATTGCGTTCAGCTACACCGACAAGCTCATCAACGGGCAGCACCGGCTGAAGGCGATTATGCAGCTCGGTCGAGGCGAGAGCGTCGAGTGCCTGGTTGCATTCGGCCTCGACCCGGCCGCGTTTAAGATCGCGGATGTGGGCGTCAAGCGCACCGGCGCGGACGTGCTCCGCATTGAGGGCTTTAAGAGCGCGGAGGAGATGGCCGCGGTCTGCCGGCTGCTCGCGCTTTGGAAGCAAGAGCGGCTCGAGGAGCTGCACCGGTATGAGACCGTGCGCAACTCGGTTATCGTCGACATCGCGACCGCCTGCCGCAAGCGCCTCGTTGAGACGATCGAGAAGACCGGTTCGGACAAGGGCGCCTTGGCTGGCAAGATGCCGCGGAGCCTCATGGCATTTGCCTACTTCGCCTACAAGCCCACCTTCCCGGTGCGGGCGGACTACTTCTTCGACGGCTTCCTCTACGATAAGAACTTCCCGGCGGTCGACTGGGAGGAGGAGTACGGAGAGAAAGGCGCGAAGAACCCGATCAGCCTCTTGAAAGACAAGATGCGGAAGGGCTACGACAACCTCTCGCGGAAGGCGAAGCTCGCGCTTTTGGTGAAGGCAATGAACAGGTACTGCCGCGAGCGGCCGCTAAAGCAGCTGCGCTGGCGCTCAAACGAGAGCTTCCCTGAGCTTGCGGCTAGGAAGCCTGCAGGCGGGCAGGACCTGTTCAGCTGAGCCCGAGCATCCGGCTTCAAAAACCCACTCTTCAAAAGTCCACACGTCAAAAACCCACACGGTAAGAAACCACACGTATGCAGTGCTTCTCCTCAGACTGGTGTAACCTCCGGTGGTCCAGGTGGCAAAACGTCAGTCGGGCGACATCGACTGGAAGAACTCCCACGACCGTTCCAGGCGCGCCTGGAGTCTACCGGATCCGATCTGCTAGCCTAGGGCAAATGGTATACATAGGAGAATGCTCGGATCTATCGAAACGGATCTTAGGCACCTGGGCGCGGCTAAACCGGCGTCCGGCGCGGGACTTTTCCAGCACCAAGCACGCGGCCCGGCGCCTTGCTCACCTGCGAGAAGCCTATGGGCTCGAGTACGAGATCTCCTTCTACGCGGCCCACCACGAGGGGCGGAGAGATCCGCGCTTAGACGCGGCGCAGTGGCGGAAGGGCCTCGAGTCGCGCCTGCTGTGGGAGTACCGCCTGGAGGCGCGGATGTCCTCCGTCGCAAACCACCGGCGCAGCACGGTCCGGGAAGGAGAGCAGCTCGCGGCCGAAGGATCCGAAGTGGGATTTTCCGAAGTGGGAGTTCCTGAAGTGGGATTTCCCTACCGGATCCGGCCGAGCAGCACTCCTCTGCCTCGCCCCGAGCAGGAGCCCCATTCTGAGCTATGGATGGGAAAACGCTGGACCTCCCTGGCCGAGTGCAAGGGCAGAGGGCAGAGAATAAACTGGAGCGCTGCGGGCAAGGAGCTGAGGGAGTCCGGAAATGGTACGCCGGTTTTGTACAAGGTGCTGGACCCCAACACCCATGAGCTTCTGCAGGTGGGATATTCGAGGCGGGGCTCGGGCGGGGCACTCGCTGCCGCCTCGCGGTTGGCCGGAGAAAAGGCGGTGGCCTGGGCTCCCCTGACCGGGGCAGGGCGGCAGGAGCATGTCCTACAGGAGCTGAAAGACGACCTCATCGGCGGCTACTTCTACCAGATGGGAAAGCCTCCTGCTCGGCAGTTTGCTGCCGAACCGAGCCCCAGTCAGTAAAAAACCCGCCTTTACGGGCGGGGCATCGGTCGCATTCTCATAGCGGTCGCGTTCTCACAGCGGTCGCATTCTCGTGCCGAGTTGAGGAGTTTCGGGAGGTCCCGGGGCTCTAGGAAGCGCCGCTAGACCGGGCACCGAGACGTGAAGGTGGAAAACACGCTCGCCCGAAAGACGCTCACGTCGACCTGACCGCCCTTCTGCTTCCCAGCCCGCAGCACCACCTTGGATCGGCTTTACTCTTCCCACTGGAGCGCCGGGTAGTCGCCCATCACCACCCGCCACGTGTTCTGAAAGTCGAAGCCGTCCATGTTTTCCTCGGCGCTGTTGCCTTGCATTTCGTCGGTACCAAGACCGATAGCGCCTCCTGGATTGCCTCTCCCAACGCTTTCGCTCTGGCCAGTGGTTTCAGTGTCCCAAAAGCTCTCGGATAAGCTGCCCGCGTTTACTCCTACGAGACCTCCGGTTTCAGTATCTCCTGAGACAGAACCAGCAGCAAAGGACTCAACCACCTCAGCATCACTCGTGTTAATTCCAACCAATCCTCCAACCTGATCAACTCCTGATACCGAACCTGTTGCGTATGAGAACCGGACGGTTCCCCCCAGGTTGTTTCCGACAAGTCCACCGATTGGGCCATCGTCATTCCTCGATACGTTGCCAGTTGCTCTTGAGCTCTCGACCAAACTGCTGCCACTCCTTCCAACCAGCCCTCCGACACCGTTTCGACCGGATGCTTCAACATCACCAGAAGCCTCAGAATTTATGATGGTACCACAGAATTCGGAGACTAAGCCTCCAGACGGTGTGTTAGTGCTGGCTACATCCCCAGTCGCCTTCGAGTTTTGGATAGTCCCATTGCTTGTCGACACAAGTCCTGCAGCATGTCTTCCTTCTACGAAGGCATCGGACCTGGAGCCTTGAACTTTAGATGCAGATCCCGTTTTCCCGGCTAATCCACCAACATCGTCGCCACTCACACTTCCGCTGGTTCTCGAGCTCTGTATAGTTCCTCTATTATTATTTATATTTTTAGATTTCAAAAATCCGGCGACTATTCCGCTTTTCAATCCTCCCTCTACTGATGCATTTTCAACTACTACATCTTTTATTATTCCGTTATCGACGAGCCCAAAAATACCTACTGTTTCTGCATTCGGCCGGTCTATCGACAGGCCTTTGATCACGTTTCCATTCCCATCAAATCCACCGCTGAAGGGAATCGTGTTGTCACCGATTGGCTCAAATCCCTTCCCGCCGTTCCAGTTAGCAGTTACGCTCGCGTCGATGTTTTTCGTCTGCACGTAGAAGCCATCGAGAGGAAAATCTGAGTCCGTCTGAATGGCCTGAAGTTCGTCAATCGTGCTAATCTCGATGGAGGGAAGGGTGATGTTCTGAGCAATCGACTCACTAAATCCAACTGTTAGGCTCGTGTCGGGAACCCTGCTTTCAGTGGCTTCAAGGCGCAGTTCATCCGGTGCATCAGGCGCAAGAACAGTGAACGAAAGGGCATACGTGCCGTCCATCTCGGATGTCGTGCTCGCTAAGTCATCTCTGTTCTCGTTTGCTCGAAAGATGCTTACATCAGCTCCTTCTATGGTGCTACCATCCAACTCGGCGGTGACAGTCCCATCGACCGTGACATTCACTTCACTTGGAGACAGAGACAGGTTCGACGAAATCTCATTGCCGAAGCTAACGGTCTGCTCAGAATCCTCGAAGTCCTTCGCACTGGCGCCTACGGTGATCTCATCAGGTTCGTCTGGGACTCTCACTTCGAATGTGACTTCGTACTCTCCTGCCTCGTTTGTCGTCGTTTCGAAAAGCTGCCCGCTGTTTCCTGCAGGGCTCCCAGTCACGGTAGCATTCGTAACCGGGTCTCCTGTATCAGACCGATCTACGAGGCCAGAAGCAGTGGCTTCAGTCGTTTTCGCCTCAAGCTTGACATCTCTGCTTACCTCTTCGGTAAAAGCGATAGTCAGTTCTTTAGACTCAAACCCATCGGTGTTGACCGACAGGACGATGTCAGACGGTTGACTGGTTGCCTTTATTTCAAAGGAAGCCTCGTATTCTCCACTTCCACTGGTGGTTGTCTCAAACAGCTGTTCGCTACTATCGGGACGCACACCGTTGACAACGGCTCCTTCAATCGGATCGCCATTCGTAGCATCAGCCACCACACCAGAGACAGATGCTTCTACGACACCCGTTTGGAGCTCAATATCTCTGCTGACTGAAGACTGAAAATCTACCGAGACAGCCTTGTTCATGAATCTCCCGGCGGACACCCTCACCTCCAATTGGTTTGGGGTTTCAGACTCCTCGAACGTGAACGTAGCCTCGTAGCTTCCAGTGGTGTCAGTGGTGGCGGACGCCAAGGTATTTTCGTTGTCGGCCCGGAGGACTTCGACGGTTGCGTCACCGATCGGCTCGTCGTTTTCGGCCGACGTGACTGTCCCGGTCACGTCCACGCTTACTTCAGAGGGCTCCTCCGACCCGGGCGTGCCTCCACCTGAGTCGCAGGAGACGAGAACTGAGACGGAGAAGAGCGCAAGGACAAACCAAACTCGGGAAGTGCTCGACTGCATCGGCGACTGAGCGACAGGTAAGACGAGAGGCCTTAAAAACCAAGTAGTGCGGCGCGTGGAATTCGCCGTGCTGTTTGTGAAACCTGATGCCAAAAATTCTAACGTCCCATAATTTTATATCCAGGAGGTCCGCCTGCAAACGAAGCAGGGACAAAGATCGAGCCCGGACCTCTACCAAGGCCTCTGTCAAGGAAAGTCAAGCGGTGCTTGAAGTGCGGTGATGATTTGTGTCAGTGCCCATCGCGCAGTGAGTCCCTCCCACTTGGGGAGAACCGCCCTGAAGGGTCATAGCTCAGGAGTAGCAGATGAAGAGATACCTGCGTAGAGGAGAGTTCTTTCAGGCGGAGGGGAGCCGGACTGATCGTGTATGCGTTACGAAATTCCACCGATTAGTGAGAATGGCGTTTGGGGCCGTGTATGCGTTACGGAAACTGGGCAAAGCGTAACAATTGGTCCCGGCGCGGGTTTTCTGTGATCCCTCCGTCTGGTCCGCTTTCCGACCGATCTTTTGACCGATGGCCCGCCCGGACAAGCTCCCTCGGGTCCTCACCGAGGAAGAAACCGACCGGCTTCTCTCCGAGCCTAACCAGCGCTATTTCGGCCCGCATCGAGACTACCTCTACATGCGGGTGATGCTGAAAGCAGGCCTCCGGGCCTCCGAAGCAACGGCGCTCCGGCCCGAGCGTATTGATCTGATGAGCGGGAAACTGATGGTTCGGGAAGGCAAAGGCGCGAAGGACCGGACGCTCTGGATCGGGGAAGAGCTTCTGGAAGAACTCCAGGGCTGGATGGACCGGCGGCAAGAGAAAGCTCCGAAAGCCGATTACCTACTTCCGACCTCGAAGGGAACGCAGGTAGCGACCTCCCACCTCCGCCGGTCGGTCAAGCGGTATGCCCGAGATGCAGGCATTGAAGAAGTGGAGCGCGTTTCCCCACACACCTTAAGGCATACTTTTGCCACGCGGCTCTACCGATCGGCTGGAAAGATCCGGCTCGTGCAGAAGGCCCTCGGCCACTCGGACCTCTCGACCACGATGATCTACACTCACGTCGTTGACGAAGAGCTAGAGGGTGCGATGAAGGGACTTTAATTGGCCTTGTGCTACGTTTTCGGGAGCCTCACAAGAAGAAAAGCCCATCCGGATTTAACCGGATGGGCTTCTACGCACTTCCCATGTTCGGTTGAGTGTCACACCTATGCTTCCGTGCTTATGACTCACTTTCCAGCGTTCTAATTAGGTGTTTCCGTCAGAAGAAAATGGATCACTGCCATCGAAGGAGGTTTCTACCTTCGGGTCCTCATCAGGATCGAAACCTACTTTGACGGTAGAGGTGGCGTTATCACTATCGCATGTCACCACTAACCGACCGTTGGTGCCACTGCTAGACACGGAAAGTGTACACTCTCCTCCGGATCCTGCACCATCTGCATCCACGGTGGCATTGTCTGAGTCGTAGCCAAGACGGCTTACAATCCCAGAACCATCTGTATCACTGAGCTTATCTAAGCCACCCATTTGGCTCGGTTTTCCATACAGTCCTTGCACGTCTGAGGCAATAGAAGTCCCGCGTTGTACGAGTGCATCTTGAGCGGCTTGCGCTTGGTTTTCACTGAAGGCCTGAATGCCTGCCACGGTTGCAAGTCCGACGATGACTGTCGAAAGAACGAGAAGTAAAAGCTGCTGCTGGCCCATTGGCTAAGAGTGATCTTTGAGAGAGAACGAGAATTCTCTTCGGGTTAGAAGCTTTTCAGCCCCGTCGAGACTGAAAGAACATGTTGGTCAGAGTTGCGACCGGCGTAGAATCAGCGGTAATCACCGAAGCTGGTTGAGATGTCCCCATCACTGCTGAGAGCCACCCGGACGTCTTGGCTAGCATTGCCACCAATGCACTCGACTTCTGCGACGGCAGTCGGGGATCCCTCGAAGCTAGCATCAACGGTACCACCACCACCAGTTTCGAGGATGCAGTTGGATGTTCCCGAGGCTCCCTCGACTGGCGTTTGGTTCTCACTATTTGGGGTGTCGTAACCTAACGCGTCGAACACGGTGGAGGGAGCATCACTTGACAAGTTAGCTCCCCCCATCTGCGCGGGCTTACTGGAGAGACCTTGAACGTCCGACATGATCGACGTGCCCCGCTGCACAAGAGCGTCCTGAGCGGCTTGCGCTTGGTTTTCACTGAAGGCCTGAATGCCTGCCACGGTTGCAAGTCCGACGATGACTGTCGAAAGAACGAGAAGTAAAAGCTGTTGCTGACCCATAGGTCAATGGTATTTTGTTCTGGAGAAAAAGAGAACGCGGTGGAATATGCTCTCCTAACCGGGTTATCGTCTGCTAGCATTGACCATTAACCACAAAAACCATGCTCTTTTGGAAAACAGAGGATCAGTCTATGGCACGTTACCTTCAATTTACCGAATCGAGAGGACTTATCGGCCCGAGCCTCCGTCTACCGGGGTATTCGACCTTCATTGAGGCTTCCACAGCCTAAAACTCGAGGGAATAGATCTCTCTGGCTTCAGCTTCTTGAGCCTCTGATGGTAGAAAAGACACGCTCCTTCCCGTCTTGTTAGTACTTTTCGCCTGCCGAGAGCTCTCCTACCGAGAGTACAAACCGAAGAAACCTCATCCTCAGGTTGTCGTGCATATCAGCGTTGCTGTCCCATGCAACCACCCGCGATCGGCGGCCCTCCGCTGGCGCGGGTGCTTTTTTTTTGCTTTTTGCGTGAGGCGGGTTTTTGCGTGAGGCGGGTCCTGGTATACCTTGCAGATGGTTTCTTCTTGTCTGGCTACTCCGGCTGGAAAGATCCGGCTCGTCCAGAAGGCCCTCGGACACTCGGACCTATCCACGACGATGATCTACACGCACGTCGTCGATGAGGAGCTGGAGACGGCACTGAAGGACCTGTAGCAGGACTCCGAGATTCTTTCTACCTCTGCTCTCCGGGCTCGGCGCCCGGCCCTGTGTCTCCACTTCCTTCCTCCAAGCGCCAGGCCGCATGCGACATTGGGTCACGTGGTAAGGTGAAGACCTCCTCTCGGGAAAGAGGAAAGCGAACTTTTCGCGCTCAGGGCCTCTTCTATTTACCAGTTCTATTTACCAGGCTCGTAGTCACTGGACTCGTAGTCACTGGGCCTACCAGTACCGGCGGGTAGCCCGGGCATTCGAGCACGCCGCCAAAGACCTTTCGATCAGATTCGAACTGCTGACGACCTACCAGCACAATGCGGCATTGCCCGAAGTGCAGCGGACACAGGCAAATTGCGTGCGATGAGTGCGAGGGAGCCGGCGAGACGAAAACCGCCGGGCCCGGCGGGGAGACCCAGTTCCAGGCTTGCGGTGAGTGTGGAGGAAGCGGCTGGGTCGACTGCCCGCGGTGCTCCGGGCCCGACGGGCCGACCGGCTCCGATCGGGCTGTTGAAGACCTCGACCAGCTGAGCCGTGGGGAGAGCCTGTTCTGAAGAGCTCCAATCTAAAGAGCCCCAAGCCAACTGAGGGCCCTCTCGGCGCGGCCTTCTGCTCACTGTATTTTGCGTTCACTACCGGTGCTGCCGGAGGAGCTTCGCCGCTGTAGGTGGAGACGGCCAGGTCGAGTGCTATATCAGTACTGAAAGCATCAACACTGAAAGCCCGGCGCCCGCAAGCGGCTGCACGTCACGTGGACACGCATTTCGGCCTGGGTGCCACCATCTTCGGTCCAGATGGGCGCGTGACAAAGGCCGAAACGAAGCGCCAGGAAGACATCAACCCTCCTCAGTGAAGACATCGATCTTCCTCAGTAGGGCCTAGGCACTGTCTGATAAAAAGGCTGTATGGACGGCTTGCACAGTCTACCAGACTAACCAGGCCGTTCTGTCATGCCTCGACGCCGCTATGAGCTTACCGACGAGCAATACGAGCGTATCGAACCTCTTCTTCCAGAGGTCGAGGGTCGCGGTTGTCCGTACAACGACCACCGAGAGGTCACGGGCGGCATCTTGCTAGACCAGAGCGTTAGGGGGCACCCTGGCGAGATATGCCCGAGCGATACGGAAACTGGAAGACTGTTTACGACCGCTTCCGGCGCTGGGCAGAAGATGGCACGCTTGAGTCGATCGTGCGGCATCTGCAAGGGGAGCTCGATGCCGAAGGCCGTATTGACTGGAGCCAGTTCAACGTGGACAGCACCATCGTTCAAGCCGCTCGGGCCGCTGCGGGTGGGCCGAACGACAGTAAAAAGGGGATCGAACCGGGCGAGACGAGGGAATAGGACCGGCGCTCGGTTACAGCCGGGGAGGCTTCTCAACCAAGATCCACTTGCTCACAGATCGGCAAGGCCTTCCGCTCGGAGCAGTCCTGTCGGCCGGCCAGCGCCACGAGGCGGCCTTCTTCACCGACCTGATGAACGAAGTATCGATCCCTCGGCCCCGAGGACGGCCGCGGAAGCGTCCGGACGCCGTTGCTGGCGATCGGGCCTACGATGCCGATTGGATCCGGCGTTGGCTCGCGGAAAGGGGCATCGAGTCAGCGATTCCGGCCCGCAAAGGCCTCCGAGAAGGACCTGGACGCCCGCCGACTTGCGACGATCAGAAATACCGTGATCGGAATACCGTCGAGCGCTGCGTCGGCCACATGAAAGAGCGGCGTCGTCTGGTAGTCCGGTACGAGAAAAAGGCGAGTCATTACAAAGCCATGGTGCTCTGGGCGTTCATCGAAGAATACCTGAATCGATAATTATCAGACGCAGCCTAGCACAGATGATTGGCACCGTCGCCTACGGTCGGTCCGTCGAGTTGGGCCGGTTGGGCGGGTCGGAAAAGGGCGTCTTCTCCACTTCGCTCGACGCGTCGCTCTCTGCGCCGCTGGGATTGACCGACGTCACCCGGTAGTAGTACTTCGTCCCGTTCTTGGCGTCGGTATCCGCGTAGCTGGTCTCCGCCACGCCCGTCGCAAGCGGTTCTCCTTCTGCTCCATCCGTGGAGGAGGTGCTTCGGTACACGTTGTAGGTGTCTGCCCCGCCTGCCGCGTCCCAGCTCAGGGCCACCTCCGAGTCCCGAGAGGTCCCCTCCAGCCCGCTCGGCGCGGCAAACGGAACGGCGCTCACCTCCCCGGACGGGTCGCTCTCTCTGTCCCCGGAGGCCGCCGCGGTCACGACGTAGAAGTATTCGGTTCCGTTCTGGGCGCTCTCGTCGGCGTACTCCGTCGAGCTGATGCCGGCGCCCAGCGGGTCGGAAGAGGCGTCTACCCCAGAAGAGATGCTCCGGTACACGTTGTAGGTGTCTGCCCCGCCTGCCGCCTCCCAGCTTAGTTGCGTGGTCCCATCTCCCGGAGTGGCGCTCAGGCCACTCGGCGAAGCGAGCAGGGCCGCGCTGGCTTCGCCCGACGGGTCGCTCTCGGCGGTCTCTCCGTCCTCGGAGGCCACCGCCGTCACGACGTAGAAGTACTCCGTCCCGCTTTCGGCGGTCCCGTCGGTGTAGCTGCTTTGGTCGATGCCCGTGTCCAGCGCGCTGGAAGAGACGTCTACACCGGAGGAGGTGCTCCGGTACACGTTATACGTGTCTGCTCCGTCTACCGCGTCCCAGCCAAGCTGAACAGCTCCATCCTGCGGGGTGGCCTCCAGTCCCGATGGCGCGGCCGGCGCCGAGAGGCCTGTCCCTCCGCCTCCTCCATCATCGCCGTTCCCATCATCGCCACCACCCTCCTCGTTGGACCCGGCGCCGCCGCACCCGGCCACGGCCAAGGCCACGGCTAAAATGGCCGAGAGCACAAGAAGAGACGTAGGCGGCCGCTCGGACGGCCCTCGTACGGAGGACCTTCTTCCAGAGGGCTCTGCTTTCTGTAGCGTCAGAGTTGAAAAGAAGGAAGACATATTGCAGTCACTGGGAAATCGCTTCAAAGAAGAGAACATGGGCGTGACCATCGGAAAGGCGAACCGGACCCATGGCAATTTACCGCCTGATGGTCTGCTGGCGACTTACCGCACGACGGTAATTTTCTGGGTCCGGGTCTCCCCGCCGGCCTTCAGCCGGCCGAAGTAGACGCCACTGGAGAGCCCAGTTCCTTCGAGTTGGATCTGGTGCCGTCCGGCCTGCTTACTTCCCTCCTCCAACGTTGCCACCCGACGGCCCAACACGTCGTAAAGCGCGACTCGGACATCCGTCTGCTCTGGGAGCGTGTACTCGACGGTCGCCTGTTTCTGTACCGGATTCGGGTACGAGGTGAGCGTCACCTCGTCGGGAATGACTTGGCCGGCCTGCTCGTCGACATAGCCTTCAGTGCCAACGGCCAGTTTAAGAGCGGTCTCTTCCTGACTCCCTTCAATCTGGACAGTCTCGTCGGCACGTAGGCGATACGTCTTCCCTGCCGACGGGTGAAGAAGCGCCACGCTTTGTCCCTCAGTTTCGCCCAGGCCACTGGCCGTTAGGCTGACAGGCACGCTTTCTTGGCTTTTGAGCCGAAGATGGAACGTTTCTCCATCTCCGTCTCCTTTCCTGCGTTCGGTCATGAGGAAACCAGAGCGGCCTTTCTGCTGCTCCTCTTCTCCGGCCTTGATCCGCAAACTGACTGCTTCAAACCGCGATGGCGGAGCAACCACCGAGCGGGAAGTCTCGGACTGAACTCCAACCTGGACCGTGGAGGTGGGCCCATCAGGTCCTACAGGAGTCGCGCTGAGGGAGAGCAAGTTTGCCTCTTGACCCGTCGTTGAGGAAGCCCGGCTTCCCGTCTTGCTTGTCGGGCTCGACGGTGAACCAGGGTACGGGATCAGAAGCTCCGTTCGATCAGCACTTCCGTTGAACAGATAATACCCTCGTCCCGACACTGCGGACCCGAGCGAGTCGTCCTGGCTGAAGGCACCTTGGAAGCTCCAGATGGGTTGGAGAGAGCCTCCGTTTGCCTGCTCCACGCGGCTCCACTCAACAGCCTTGTCGATGGGATTTGAGATTACGTTCCACCCCTCCCTCAGCGTGATCGTGGCAGCAGAGTCGCCCTGCAGGGAAACCGTTGAGACGGAGTCCTCAAACGCTAGGTCGCTGGTTGCGGTGACCCAAAACCCGTTCCCCGGCTCGAAGGTAAAGCGCTCGGATCCGTCGTACTTCTGGAGGAAGTCGTCCTGGCTTCCGTCATCGCGGTAGGCCTGCCACTCAGATCCGGCTTCTCCACTAACGACATCCTCAACCGGGCGGCTGGTCTCCCCTGGCAAGGCCACCAGACGGTAGTCTCCCGGCCCGGCGGCATCGCCGAACGAGCGGCTGACCTCCGCTTGAATCTGGCTCGGGTAGCGGAAGACGGAGGCCTCCTCGGAAAGGACGCTTTCGTTTCCGGCGGTGTCGACGGCGGTCACTCCATACCGGTACGTGCGGTTTTCGGTGGCGGTGCTGTCGGTGAAGGCAGCCGCCGAGACCAGGTCTTCGGTAAGACCCGTGCCGCTGGTATCTGGCGACTGGCCTGCCGACCGGTAGAGGCGGTAGCCGGCCAGGTCCTCCGACGTTACTGCGCTCCAGGAGAGGGAGATCTCGCGGCCCTCCACGGTGGCCGTCAGCCCGCTCGGCGCTGATAGTGGTGTCCGTTCGGCAAGACCTCCATCGTTGATCGTCCAGCCCTCCTCCTCGATGATCGACTGGCGAGCTGATTCCGCGCCTGAGGTGTACTGGCTCTGACCGGCGTCAAACGTCAGGCCGTCGGTTAGGTCCAACTGGGCCCACCCGGTCAAAAGTGCGTCGTAGTTCTCTGGGGTGAGCTCTGCCCCGGTGAGAAAATTGTCGAAGGCGTCCCGAGAGAATGAGTCTCGAACATTAGAAACGTCCCAGCCCCCAATATTCTGATTGAAGCTACTTGCGTTTTGAAACATAGACGCCATACTTCTGACGTTCGAAACGTCCCAACTTCCTATATCTTGGTTGAAGTTTTTGGCACCCTCGAACATTCTACTCATTCTACTTACATTGGAAGTATTCCAGCTACCAATATACTGATCGAAAGAGGCAGCCCCCTCAAACATACCGCTCATTCTGTCGACACTTGAGACATCCCAAGAACTTATATCTTGATTAAAGTTTACCGCATCTAGAAACATCTCGAACATATCAGTTACATTAGATACGTCCCAGCCACTTATGTCTTGGTTGAAAGATGCAGCCCCCTCGAACATTTCGCTCATGTCAGTGACACCTGATACATCCCATGAACCGATTTTGCCATCGAAAAAAGATGCATCCTTAAACATACGCCTCATTGTTTCTACATTTGAGACGTCCCAGTTGCTTATATCTGCATTGAACCGACTGTCTCTGAACATCCTATCCATTTCAGTAACGTTCGAGACGTCCCACGCACTTATATCTTGGTTGAAGGATTCGGCACGCCAAAACATGTAGCCCATATCGGTGACACTGGAGACATCCCAGCTTCCGATATTTTGATTGAACTCATCAGTGTCCCTGAACATGCTATTCATTTTGACAACGCTTCCGGTGTCCCAGTCGCTTATGTCTTGGTTAAATCTAGACGCGCCAAGAAACATTAAACTCATGTCGATAACACTTGACACGTCCCAACTCCCAATGTCTTGGTTAAATCTATTAGCATCCCAAAACATTCGGCTCATATTCTTTACGTTGGATACATCCCAACTACTAATATCTTGATTGAAAGAACTGGCGTTAAAAAACACGCCTTCCATATTCGTCACGGTGCTTGTATCCCACTCTCCAATGTTCGTATCTTGGAAACTTCTACCGAATTGGGTATATGAAAACATCTGACGCATTGAGGTCACACCTGAGAGATCTGGCTCATCGGTAGCATCATAGGTTATCCCCCCAGCACCAGCAAAGGCCCCTTCCATACTCTCCCACTGGATCGACCCCCACTGATCGATCGACTGGAGCTTCGTAGAGTTGTCGCCAGGAGAAGGAGTGTTGTTGTTCAAATAAATCCGCGGAAACGCCTGACCGTTATTCGGCGTGCTGATCTTGACGGTGTACGTGCCGGAAGAACTGTAGGCGTGGCTCGGGTCCGGGTCATCGCCTGTGATGGTTTCCGTCGTCCCGTCGCCCCAGTCGATCTGAAAGTCGTAGTCGGTCACATTCGAGCCGCCTTTCGTCGGAATCGTGATCGACTCGTTCGAGGAGGTTGTCTCCCACGTTGTGATGAAGGGCGCGTCCTGGGCCTGCGCCGGAGCCGGACTGAACGCGATACCCAGAAGAGCTGCAGCGGTGAGGAGAGCGCAGAGACGTGAGATATGGGCCATCTTGGTGGGTCTGAAGCAGTAGCAGGTGGTGCAGGTTAGGCAACTCCCTTGCTCGTGGGACACCTGTACTCCACGGTTTCTCCGGCGCCGCCTGCCCGGCGGACACCGACTGCTTCAGCATAGGCCTGATCGGGAATTTACCCGGTTAATGTTTCACATTTTATCAAAAGTGTGCCCAAATTGAAAGCTGAGATGCACCCGAAAAGTCGGACTAATAGTTCGGCTAACTGGACTGAGCAACAGGCAGTTCGTCCCACCGAGTCGTATACAGTGGGGATCGCCTCTGGCGCTTCATCGTCCACTCCCGCTCGAGGTGCCCCTTTCCTTCAGGAAGGCCCGCCGCAGCGAGCCCGATGGCTCCCTTCCCATGCTTCCGGTTGATCTGGTCGACCGCCTCCATCAGATCCTCGTCTTCTTTCCTCCCCTGGCCGAACAGGCTCTCTTGGTGCGGGCGGCTTGGGCGGATGTCATAGAGGCACACCCCCGCCTTCTTGTAGCCATGGCCGCTCCGGTAGATCGGCTCCAGAAGCCGGCGGGACGCTTTTGCGAAAGCAGAGGCCCGGGCGGTGTGCTCCGGAAGGGCTCCGGCTACGCCGTTTGAGTAATGCGGCGGGTCGCCAAACCGCTTGGTCGTAATAAACACCTTGATTCCCTTCGCCACGAGGCCTTCCTCCCGGAGCTTCTCCGCCGCGCGCTGGGCATGCTTTGCAAGTGCCTCTCGTAGGTTGGCCTTCGTCTCTACCCGCTCCCCGAACGACCTCGACCGAACCATGGTCTTCCGGTCTGGACGGACGAGCTCTAAGTCCAGGCAGGACCGTCCCCTGAGCTCCCAGGCTGTGCGCAGCCCCACGACGGTCATCTCCGAGCGGATCCATGGGCCTGGGAGCGCCCTGAACCCCGCCGCGGAGGCGACGCCTTTCTCCTGGAGCGTTTTCTCGTAGGCGGAGCCGATGCCCCAGATGTCCCCGACCGACACCCGCTTGAGAAGCTCCTCGCGCTTCGGTTCATCCGGGCAGACGTAGGTGCCCTGGCCCCATCCGGCACGCTTGCGGGCTTTCCCGTTTAGATCGGCGACTTTCGCGAGGGTTTTCGTCGGCCCGACCCCGACGCGGACGGGAATGCCAATATGCCGCCTAATTCGCCGCCGGAGCCTGTCGGCCACGCGGGACAGATTGTCCCTAGAGAGGCCCGGAAACCTGGCAAATGCCTCGTCGATCGAGTAGCGCTCCAGCGCCAGAGCCTCTTCCTCGATGATCGAATGCACACGGCGGGACATGTCCCCGTACAAGGTGTAGTTCGAGGACAGGATCTCGGCCTCAATTTCATCCAGCTCTTCCCGCCACTTAAAAAGCGGAGCGCCCATCGGCACGCCGGCCTCCTTCACCTCCTCTGACCGGGCGATCACGCAGCCGTCGTTGTTCGAGAGGACCGCCACGGGCCTGCCTCGGAGGGACGGGTCGAAAACTCGCTCGCAGGAGACGTAGAAGTTCTCACAGTCGATCAGGGCGAAGACGTGGTCCACGGAGAGGATTGGTGGCAGTCAGGCGGGACTAAGCTGGCTTGCTGCCCTACTACACATACAACGCACATACACGATTGTCAAGCCGTGCTACCGTGAAATGCGCCGGTTCACCCGCTGGCCTCCGACGCTGACCCACCGGTCAGATGGGTAGCTGGCGCACGTCACGTCGGCGGATGGAGCCGCCCGAAGTCAGATTCACGCCGAGCGCCTGTAGTGAAACTCCAGAGGGCGTCTGCAGGAGAGAAGCCCCCACACCCCTCTCTTCAAATACAGGATCGTCGATTTCACCCCCGCGGTGGGCTTTCGTGAGATGGGACGAGTCTCGGCTGACGTACTTGACTCATTCTCTGTTATTGCAATAAGCATCAGTTAATGTATCCATGACCACTAGTAGGCAGGCTCTCAGTGGTCGATCCCAGCGGGTCCCTACGATCGTTTTGAATGCACTTGCAATAACAGAGTACATTTTGCTGGTGTCCGGACAGCGCTCAGTTCCGCACTCGCCGTAGAGCCTCCCTATATGCCTCTATTGCTTTGTTGGCAGCGCCATCATCCGGACGATCGTTGTCGACCTTCTGGCGGGCAGAGCTTACGGCTTCTCTGATGTGAGTCTCACTATAGGTGTCGAGCTCCTCCTGGGTCATTTCGTCTAAGACCATCGCGAAAACGTTGAAGGTCGGCGTTTCTCCTTCGTCCGCTTTTCCTTCAACTCCAATATCGCCCCGCTCACCGTTCTGGCCAGACTGGATTAGGGTCTCATTTGCGTCTTCATTTTTACTACCTCCCTCCTTCTCCTTCTCTGAATCGTTCTCCTTAATCACGAAATTGATACGGACTGGAGTTTGCCCTTCTCGTTCTACCTGGTAGTTGAAATATATGTCTGTCTTGTCCCACAGCTCTCCTCTGGCTCTTTCGAGGACCCACCGCTTGAAGTCGGCAAATCGCTCGTAGCTGTGCTCGCAGGAAAGGACCTCCCTCAGCTCTTCTATTCCCAACCGGAGGTACTTTATTCCCTCCCTCATTTTGAGCAGCTCATAAATGCGCATCGAGTGCTGACTCGAGAGCTGCATGAAGCACTTCAGGTTGTACTGGGTGAACCTGCGCTTGAGCTGCAGAAGGAACGGCTGCATGTCGTCGTTGAACTTCGCCTCGATATAGCCAGAGCCCTCGACGTATTCGCAGGATGACATGCAGTTGTACCCCTTGTACCGTCTCCGGCCATCGTCGGTTTGTGTTCGGATGTGTATTTTCTGGTCCAGTAGTTTTTGGCAGATCTCCTCAGCCTGGTCGTAGAGGGACTTCCCATTCCGGCCTGAAAGGTCGGCGATGTCTTTGATATAAACCCGCTGCTCCTCAAACTCCTTGTCGTCTTTCTCCAGTTGGGCAATGAGCATGGCCACTACCCGGTGCTCCAATTTTGTCCAGTTCATTTTAGACTGGACGAGCCGATTGCTCTTGACGACCCTCGCTTGGTCGTCAAACAGCGACTGCCTTGCCAT